>NZ_JBTOQC010000035.1:0-1074 GCF_055284095.1 Pseudomonas sp. HP_08
AGCTCCTCCACATTCTGGAAGCGCTTGAGGTAGAAAAACTCGGACTTCAGTATCCCGAAAAAACTTTCCATTGCGGCATTGTCCAGGCAGTTTCCCTTGCGTGACATGCTTTGCCTGATGCCTCGCTCCTTGAGCGCTTTCTGATAACGAGGTTGCTGATAGTGCCAGCCTTGATCCGAGTGCAGCACAAGCGGCGAACTGCCCTGCAGCCGCTTGAAGGCCCTACCCAGCATGTCGGTTACCAAGGCAAAATCAGGCCGGGTCTGGGTTTGATAGGCCATGATTTCACCGTTGTACAAATCCATCACAGGCGATAGATAGAGCTTTTGTGATCCGACCTTGAATTCGGTGACGTCCGTGACCCATTTCTGGTTAGGTCGTTGTGCATTGAAATTACGCTCCAGCAGGTTGGGTGCAATATGCCCTTCCAGCCCTCGATAAGAACGGTATTTCTTGACGCGTACCAGGGATTTCAACCCCAACTGTTCCATCAGGCGCTGAACCAGTTTTTCGCTGACCGATTCTGTTTTTTGCAGCTGCAAAGCAATACGGCGATAGCCAAACCGCCCCTCGTGCAGGGCATAGAGCGCCTGAATTCTCGCCTTCAGCGAAGCATGCTTGTCAGGCTTTTGAAGCGCGCCAAGTTGGTAATAGAACGTGCTACGCGCCAGGTTGGCTACTTTCAGCAAGCCCTCCAGAGGGAATACCGGCCTCAGCGCCACTACGGTGAGCGTTTTTTCCCTGGCCGAGGACTCTGGCTCTGCGCTTTCTTCACCTCTTCGAGCTTTTTTAGGTAGGCATTCTCCATGCGCAGGTATTCGAGCTCCGCCTTGAGCTGTTCCAGGCTTTTCGAATCGTCGTCCTGTGCATGGAAGTCATGAGTGGATTGCTTATTGGGCATAGTAACGCTCCTCGTTCGTTTGGGCGCGCTAAGGGCTGAAAGACCGCCACTGTAGTACTGGCGTTCCCAAATGCCCACACAGGTGGAATGACCAAGGCCGAATCGGGCTGCGACTGCTCGTAGGGAGAGCTGCTGTTCATGCCGACACTCGATGACCGAGAGCTTGAATGCCG
>NZ_JBTOQC010000036.1:0-581 GCF_055284095.1 Pseudomonas sp. HP_08
AGCTCGCGAAAGGGTCGGTGAAATCGCTCATTTGGGGTGAATGTACCTTCGCATTCGCGAGCTGGCGCTCGCTCCCACGGATTTTGGGCAGGCCTTGATACTGAGCACGACACACATTACGTAGGAGTGAGCGCAGCTCGCGAAAGGGCCCCTGAAATCAGCACATTTGGGGTGACTGTACCTTCGCATTCGCGAGCTGGCGCTCGCTCCCACGGATTTTGGGCAGGCCTTGATACTGAGCACGACACACATTACGTAGGAGTGAGCGTAGCTCGCGAAAGGGCCCGTGAAATCAGCACATTTGGGGTGACTGCACCTTCGCATTCGCGAGCTGGCGCTCGCTTCCACGGATTTTGGGCAGGCCTTGATACTGAGCACGACACACATTACGTAGGAGTGAGCGTAGCTCGCGAAAGGGTCGGTGAAATCGCTCATTTGGGGTGAATGTACCTTCGCATTCGCGAGCTGGCGCTCGCTCCCACGGATTTTGGGCAGGCCTTGATACTGAGCACGACACACATTACGTAGGAGTGAGCGCAGCTCGCGAAAGGGTCGGTGAAATCGCTCATTTGGGGTGACTG
>NZ_JBTOQC010000037.1:0-541 GCF_055284095.1 Pseudomonas sp. HP_08
GGAGAAAACCTTTGGCTGTGTACGCTACGTCTACAATTACATCCTGGATTTTCGCTCCAAAGCTTACGCCGAAGACAAGACGAACATTGGCTTTACTGGCGCTAATGCGGCATTGGCCCAATTGAAGAAAGATCCAGAGAAGGCATGGCTCAACGAGGTCTCCAGCGTTCCTCTGCAGCAGGTGCTTCGCCATCAGCAAAAGGCTTTCATCAATTTCTTCGAAAAGCGTTGCGGATACCCTTCATTCAAAAAGAAACACCATCGTCAGTCCGCCGAGTTCACGCGCAGCGCCTTCAAGTATATCGACGGCAAGCTTTTCATTGCGAAAAGCAAGGTGCCCCTTGATGTTCGCTGGAGCCGAGGCGTTCCGGGTGAGCCTTCCAGCGTCACGGTTTCAAAAGACTGGTCGGGTCGTTATTTCGTGTCCCTGCTGTGCGACTTTGAGCCTGAAAAACTCACGGTTTCGCCAAACATGATCGGCATTGATCTGGGGATCACGGATCTGTTTACGCGATGCGACGGACAGAAAGAGCCCAATCCA
>NZ_JBTOQC010000038.1:0-455 GCF_055284095.1 Pseudomonas sp. HP_08
TGGTTGCCTTGCGCCCCCCTGTCCCCGGCCCCCCCCCCCCCCCCCGCTCCTACGGTTACGCAGTTCTTGTGGGCATTCCAGCGGGTGATAACCGGACAACATGTGTTCTCACAGCTTGTAGAAACTGCTCTTGGTTTTGCTGACTTGCATAGTGAACTGTACCTGCTGCCGTAGGAGCGCGCTTGCCGGAATGCCGGACCACCGCGACCGGCTGCATTAGCAGTCGTAAATTTTCAGCGTTTCGTAGATTTTGCGAGTGCTTCGCACTCGGTCGCGGGCAAGCGCGCTCCTACGGTTATGCGGTTCTTGTGGGCATTCCAGCGGGTGATAACCGGACGACATGTGTTCGCACAGCTTATAAAAACTGCTCTTGGTTTTGCTGACTTGCATATTGAGCTGTACCTGCTGCCGTAGGAGCGGGGGGGGCAGCCGCCCGCCGGGGGGTAAGACTTCAC
>NZ_JBTOQC010000039.1:0-444 GCF_055284095.1 Pseudomonas sp. HP_08
GATTCCTGCTTCACAGAGCACAGCCTCAGGCTACTTGAGCCATCGGTCTTACACGCTCTCCACAGGCTAAAACCGTGAGCCCCACGGCTTTGATATTCTTTGCAGCATTGGTGTCGCGGTCATGCTCGGCGTTGCACGATGGGCATGTCCACATTCGAGTCGAGAGTGATAATTGGGCCAGTACGTGACCACAACCCGAACAGGTTTTGCTGCTCGGGTACCACTGATCAATCCTCACGATCTGCCGGCCCGCCCAGTCCCCCTTGTACTCCAGCTGCCGGGCGAACTCACCCCAGGCGGCGTCAGCAATGGCTTTGGACAGCGTGCGATTTTTGATCATGTTTTTGACTTTCAAAGACTCGACGCAGATCACTTGGTTTTCGTTGATCAATCTGCGCGACACCTGATGAAGGTTGTCCTGGCGGGCATCTGAAATTTTTGCGT
>NZ_JBTOQC010000040.1:0-412 GCF_055284095.1 Pseudomonas sp. HP_08
TACAATCATGACCGGATAAAAGTGAGGCTTGGCGGATTGAGTCCTGTGGAGTTCAGGACTCGTTCGGTGGGCGTGTGGCAATAGACTGTCCAACTTTTTGGGGTCAGATCACCTTGTAGGAGCGCGCTTGCCCTGGGCGGCATACCGACGACCGAGTGCGCAGCGCTCGCAAAATCTCGGAAACGCTGAAAATTTACGACTGCTAACGCAGCCGGTCGCGGGCAAGCGCGCTCCTACGGGGGGTCAGCGTCCGGGGGTCATGGCATGGCCTTCACCTTGTTGTTCGTCTGCGTACCGCGCCTGAACATGGCGCAGAACGCCCCGGTGATGAACATCGAACCGATCGCCACCCTGATCCTCGGCTGGGCCCTGTTGAACCAGAGCCTGAGCGGGATGCAACTGCTGGGTGGCG
>NZ_JBTOQC010000041.1:0-400 GCF_055284095.1 Pseudomonas sp. HP_08
TCGCCGAAAGCTTGTTAAAACAAACTTTCATTTTGCCTTAGCCTGCACCCCACCAGTGAAAGTGGTGCACAGTCTAAATTTTTATCACAATCCGAATTTTTAAAGAACGATTCTGAAAAAGATCAGAAATCAACATTCACGCTGCCTTACGACAGGAATGCTCATTTCTAAGCTTTGACAAGCAACTGCAATCAACAAGGGGTGTATGGTGGAGCCAAGCGGGATCGAACCGCTGACCTCCTGCGTGCAAGGCAGGCGCTCTCCCAGCTGAGCTATGGCCCCAGAGAACTGGTAGGTCTGGGCAGATTTGAACTGCCGACCTCACCCTTATCAGGGGTGCGCTCTAACCAACTGAGCTACAGACCTAAATACAGGCTGCTATCGTCTTCTTCAATGAATC
>NZ_JBTOQC010000042.1:0-350 GCF_055284095.1 Pseudomonas sp. HP_08
TGCTCCTGGTTCCGGCCCCTTCGGGGTGCCCTCCCTCCGGCATTGCTCCGGGGGTCGCCACTTAAGGCCATCCATGGCCTAAGCGGCTAACGGGCCCTCCATGGCCCTTTTCCCCCTGCGCAACGCCTCCACTCGGCCTGCACAAGTCGCGATTGGCGTCGTCTGCACTGTCGCGCATGAAAAATCAGATCAAAAGCTTTTGCTTTTGATTTTGATCTTCTACGCAAATGTGACAGGCGCCGCAGAACGCGACTTGGGCGCAAGGCCGAGTGGAGGCGACACGGAGTCGGGGAGCGAGGCATGGATGCCGAGCCAGCGCCGCTGGGCCAGGGACGGCCCATCGGCGCGGC
>NZ_JBTOQC010000043.1:0-341 GCF_055284095.1 Pseudomonas sp. HP_08
ATTCAATTGTTAAAGAGCGGTTGGTTGAGCCTTTCGTCTCAACCGAGGCGCGCATTCTACAGCGCCTCAGTAACTTGTCAAGTGATTATTTTCAGAAGTTTTCAGAGTTACGCTTCAACTTCAATCACTTGCGTGCCGAGCGATCTTTCGATCAACTCGTCAGCGGGAGGCGAATTCTACAGCGTTCAAACTTGCTGTCAACTACCTTTTTCACCGCTGCGGCCCGAAGACCTGCACCATTCCCTCGCCGTTTTCACATCTAACTCGTTGATCTTCAAGGAGTTTTCAGTTTCTTCCGCGGCGGGAATGGTGCGCATTATAGAGCGCTGAGACGGGGCGTC
>NZ_JBTOQC010000044.1:0-331 GCF_055284095.1 Pseudomonas sp. HP_08
GAACGCCCCGGTGATGAACATCGAACCGATCGCCACCCTGATCCTCGGCTGGGCCCTGTTGAACCAGAGCCTGAGCGGGATGCAACTGCTGGGTGGCGCGGTGGTGGTGGGCGCGATCGTGTTGCTGACCTACCGCAAAGGCTGAGCGCCCTCTCGCCATGACCCTATGACCCTATGACCCTATGACCCTATGACCCTATGACCCTATGACCCTGTAGGAGCGGGGGGGGGGGGGGGGGGGGGGGGGGGGGGGGGGGGGGGGGGGGGGGGGGGGGGGGGGGGGGGGGGGGGGGGGGGGGGGGGGGGGGGGGGGGGGGGGGGGGGGGGGGGG